>NZ_CP114204.1 GCF_027626975.1 Streptomyces nigrescens | reverse complement strand
GCGTGAGAACCCACCACAGTTCGAGGCGATCGTTTTCGAGGCCGCTCTACGCATGAGGGTGGGCGGGCGAAAGGTCGCCCGCGATCAACTCGAATACGTGTTGTCCGCGTCCGAGCGCCCCGGGATTACCCTGCGAGTGATTCCGTTCACGAGCGAGGACTTTATCGAGGTCACACAAACAGTGATGTATGCACGCGGTGTCGTGACGCAGCTCGACACTGTCCATATCGACACCCCGTTCGGCGGCGGATTCCTTGATGCAGCCGCGGACCTAAATCGATACCGCACACTGCTCGACCTCGCCGAACAGGCAGCACTGACCCCCGAAGAGTCGCGAAGTTTTATTCACCACGTCGCACGAGAACTGTGAGAGTCCAGGAATGAACAGCGAAATCAAGTGGCAGAAGTCGAGCTTCTCCGGTGGCGGCGGTGAGCAGTGCCTCGAATTGGCCGAGGTCGCCGGCGAGATCCTCGTACGCGAGAGCGACGACCCCGGCGTGATCGTGAAGACGACGCAAGCCAAGCTGCGCGCGTTCGTCCTCGGCGCGAAGAACGGTGAGTTCGACCACCTTTTCAGCTAGGCGCAACCAGGGCCCAACGATGCCCCCCACCCGATCCGGGTGGGGGGCATCTGCATATGCCAATCCGCATGTATGCCCCGGAGCACACTTGCCGCCTCGCCCGCCGTAGCGCTACCGTCGCAATGCGTCGCCGCCTTGGGTCGATCCCTCGGCAAGTCCGTACCCAACGGCGCGTAACTCTCCCTGTTCTAACGCCTTTTGGGAGAGCCCCCGTAGGTTGCCCCTGCCTGCCTGCCCTGACAGGTAGGGGCAACCATGGCGCTAGGGCAGGAGAGCGGCTATGCACAACCGCCAGTCGGCCACAGCCTCACCAGGGGCAACCTTGTCTCGCGTCGCTCCGCTCGCCGAGGCTCACGTCGAGCAGGGATACCTCGTTGCCGTCCTATGGCGCAGGTCGACCAACCGCGCCGACGAGGAACCACCGAAGATCGCGAGCGCACCGCACATCGTGCCGACCGCACACGCCGCCATCCGCGCCATCCGCGTCAGCCTCCGCACACACCACGTGTTCGGCATGACTCCGCGAGAGCAGCGCCGTGCGGTCGAGTGGTCCGAAACCGGGTGGGTGCATGCGCTCGCCACTCTCCGGAACGGCGATACCAGCGCCTTCACTGTCGTGCTCAGCAGCGGCGGACAAGCCGAGTGGTCCGCAAGACCAATTACGTATCTCAGCCTGTCCACCTGCCTGCGCGAGGGGCCAAGCGCATGAACGCAACGATCATCACCGATCACCTTGGATGGGGCGAGGCAGCGGCCGGCGAGCCCGTACGACTCGTCGAGCACAACGGCGCTGCATGGGTGGCGCTTTGGGCCGACGAGTGCCTCATCATGCGCCCTACAGGCTCGGGCCATATGGACGCCCCGCCCGTGGCGTACACGTCGCCCATCCGCCTGCCGTACGACGACGAAATGCAGCCGCTCGTCGACGAGTTGATGCGGTTGGGCACCGTGCAACGGCTCACTAACCCGTCGTTGTGGGACGCCATCACAACCGCGTTGCTGCGACAAGCCACCCCAGGGGAACGAGCACACACGACCCACCGTGTGTACTGCGCCACATACGGCCGCACCCTCGATACGTTCGCCGGCCCGCTGTCTCTCGTCCCGAGCCCCGAGCGCGTGCTCACCGTCTCCGACGGGGGGTTCGCCGCGGTCGGCGCAGCCACGGCGCGCGAGGCCCTACGCTCGGCCGCCGAGGCGTACCTCGTCCATGCCGAGCAATGGCAGCACACCCCGCCCGAGGCCCTCGTGCAGTGCCTCGCCGACGTTCGCGGAATCGACGCCGCCGCAGCAGCCGTAGCAGTGGCCGACTTCACGAGCGACTACTCGATCTACCCGCACGGCGACCTCGCCCTGCGCACATGTGCAAGCCGAGCGGCCCCCGCCCTTTCGCTTCCAAGCACCGACCGCGAGTTCGAGGCCCTGTGGCGACGATGGGCCCCCGATCCCCTCGCCCTGCACACCCTGACTCTGTTCACGTTGACATGGGGGAACCATGCACGCGCCCACGCGCACGCACGATCTGATCGTTAGTCCGTTCCTCGACGAGTACCTCGTGTTACGCCCGGGCGACGTAAGCGGCGTGAAGATCAAGGGGCATCACTACTTGGAGTTGCAGCAACGCGCGCACACCGAGGCGCCCTTACCCGCCTGGCTTCACAGCGCCGCGCGCCGCCGATGGGGACTCAACCTCGCCGACCGTCCGGTGCGCGAGTCGCTGCTCATACGCGACCCCTCGCCGTACGGGCACGGCCGCGCCTCGTACGAGGTGAACAACGGGTGCAACTGGGCTTGCGACCACTGCGTGTACGGGGCCAAGCGGCACGAGGGCCTCGCGTGGTCAGCCCGCGCGCGACTGCTGCGCATCCTCCGTGACGCCGGCGTTCTCTGGGTCGAGCTCGGCGGCGGCGAGGCCACCATCGACAAGCACTTTCCCGAGACGTACGCGCTCGCCTACGACCTCGGCATGATGGTGGAGATCCTCACGAACGGGTCGACTCTGTTCCGCCCGCACATGCTCGACCTGCTCACCAACCGGCCCCCCTACCGCGTGACGCTCAGCGTCTACGGCGCCACCGAGGACACGTTCGACCGCTTCACTAACCGGCGCGGCGCCTTCAAGAAGTTCATGCGTGGGTTGGCCGCTGCGCGCGAGGCCGGCCTGCCTCTGTCTCTCAGCGTGGTCATCACCGAGAAGAACGCGCACGAGGCACCCGCCATGCGAGCACTCGCCGAACGGTTCGCCTCCCGCGTCCGCGAGTACACGCACATGTCACCTACGTTCACCGGCGACTCGGAACCGCTCGCGCAGCAGGCACCCGAGTACCTGCACAACCGAACGCCTTTCACCGGATGCGACGCCGGCCACACGTCCTTGAACGTGAACCCTTTCGGTCTGGCGACCGTCTGCAAAGTCTCCCGCGATCACCCGATTCCACTCCTGAAAGAGGGGGTCGCGGGTCTTGCCCGGCTCGGGGGTATCTCCGACCGAGCGCTACAGCGTCACAGCGGTTGCAGTGGCTGCGCTCTACAGAAGACGTGCACCACCTGTATGCCGCTCGTGAACCTGTACCGCAAGGCCGGCTCGTCCCTGGATCGGTACTGCCAGCACGCATAAGAAGGAGACCGCCATGGCACCGCCCGTAGCGACCGCGCCCGCCGCCGTCGCGACCAAGCCCGTACCCGTCAACATCACGACCCGTCCCGCGGTCGACGACGAGATCGAGTTCGTCGACGACCTCGACAGCCTCGCCGGCAACGAGGCGATGCGCGGCTGCGGCAACGACAACCCGTACTAGGCCACTCCGCGCAACGCGACACCGAGGCCGCCCGCCGCGTGCGGGCGGCCTCGCCCATTCCGAGCCCTACACTCCCGCCGTGGTGACCATGAGAATGCATTGGGATGACCTACCGACTGCCACTCGCGACGCAGTCGCCGCCCGTACCGGCCCGATCTACGCAACGGCCAGCAGCGACAAAGGGCTGAACAGCGAGCTCGCCGCCACCCTCGACACGCGCGCCGGCCGCGTCTTCGTCAAGGGGCTGCGCTGCGATCACCCTCGCGCGTGGACTCAAGAGCGCGAGGCCACCATTAACCCCTACGTCGCTCCCCTCGCCCCGCGCCTGCTGTGGCGCATCAACGATGGCGAGTGGCACCTGCTCGGGTTCGAGCACCTCGACGGACGCCCCGCCGAGTACGCCCCGGGCAGCGACGACCTGCCGCTCGTCGCCGAGGCAATCATCACGCTTTCCGGCGTCCACGCCCCCAGCGACGTCGAGCTTAAACAGATCGAGCAGCGATTCGCCGACTACGTCGACCACCCCGACGACGCCGCACTGCTGCGCGGCGACACCGTCCTGCATACCGACTGGACGCCCGACAACGTCCTGATCGTGGGCAACGTCGCGCGCATCGTGGATTGGGCATGGCCTACCCGTGGCGCGGCGTGGATCGACGCCGCATGTTGGGTGGTCTGGCTCGTCGCTGCCGGACACGCCCCGGAAGACGCCGAGCTGTGGGCCGCTAAGACTCCGGCGTGGTCCACCGCGCCGGCGCGCGCTCTCGACGTGTTCGCCGCCGCGCAGCAACGGCTCTGGGCCGGTATCGCCTCGGACTCCCCCGAGGTCGCGTGGAAACGGAAGATCGCCGACGCCGCGCAGCAGTGGCTCACCTACCGGCAAGCCTGACGAGGGGGCACGATGCCGACCGACCCGACCATTCACCCGCACGAGACCCTCACCGCGCCTACGGGCGAGCGCGTACAGATCGACGAGGACATGTCGCCCATCGTCCGTGATCTGTGGCGCCTCGGATACGCGACGAGTGCCTGCTGCCAAGACGTCGGCGAGGCGACCGCCGGCGTTCGAGAGAAGCGCACGGACCCACTCGGATACGGGGGCGACCCGTTCATCGAGTACCACCGTGGATGGGCGCTGCTGAAACTTCCGATCCCGGACGCCATGCGCTTCGTGGCAATGCTTGCCGAGACGCCGACGTTCGGCGAGCGAGTTCGGCACCCATGGCGCCCCGGTTCATGGCGCATGAATGTTCCACTCGAACCGGACGGATTCAGCGACGCTGCTCTGCTGCACTTCCCGAAACAGCAGATTCCCGAGCTCGCCGAGACCCTACAGAACCAATAGGACCGCCCCCGAAAGACAGCGCCCGCCGACCCCGTGAACAGTGGGGACGGCGGGCGCTTGCACGTCTCAGGCGTCGAGCACCTGTCCGTCGCGGCGTACGACGGGCGGTTGAACTGACCAGGGGAAATTAATCCAATCATCCGTGCGCTTCCACACGTATTCGCACTTGACGAGGCTGTGCGACTTCTCATAAATCACTGCGGACCTAACCTCGGCTACAGCATCGAGGCAAAAGTCGTGCACGAGCTTCAGAGTCTTTCCTGTATCGGCCACGTCATCCGCGATCAGGACTTTCTTATTCGAAAAATCAATCGCGTTCGGTACGGGGGCCAACATAACCGGCATTTCGAGAGTCTGACCAACTCCCGTGTAAAACTCGACGTTGACAAGATGAATGTTCTTGCAGTCGAGGGCATACGCCAGCCCGCCGGCGACGAACACGCCGCCCCGCGCGATGCTCAGCACGACGTCCGGCTCGAACCCATCGTCGGCAATCGTCTGGGCGAGCTCGCGCACCGCGTCGCCGAACTTCTCGTAGGTCAGGTTTTCGCGTACATCGCTCATGAGGGGCCCCTCGCAGGTCTCAGTCAGTGGGAGTCAGATACGGCCGCAGGCGTGCCCGTGGGCACCGCCTCGGACGGGCGCCATCGCACGGCACCGGGCCCCCGGGCGAGAGATCGAGCGAGACCTACGGCTAGGCGCCGCGCATTGTGATTTACTCGGCGCCACGAACGTCATCCCGAGCGAGTCCCGGTGATGGCTACACCGCCTCTTGCGCGGGACAACCAGCGTAGTCCCGCGCAAGGCATAGTCTTGTTGCTGGAGGGCTACATGACGACGTCTGTTGTTGCAGCTCGGAGCGAGGTTCCTCGCTCCCTGGTCCTTACCGGTGATCGGGGCGAGGGTCCTCGCTCGTTCACTGGTTTGCGCGGCGCTAGGTACGCACGTAAGAGCGCGTACCGCGGGAAGAGCGCGCGCCGAGGCTTCTCGGTGCGCGAGCAACTCGACGCCTCGCAGGCTGACGCCGACCGCCTCGGCGTGGGCATCGTCGAAGACTTCGTAGACGATGACCGCTCGGCTTCTCGCTTCCGCGACCGCGAGCGCGAAGAGTTCGAGCGCATGATCGAGTGGATTGAGGCTGGAAAGCTCGACATCGTTTTCGTGTGGGCGTCGACTCGGCTTCAGCGCGAGTTGGACGTATACGTACGTCTGCGCAACGCCTGCGCGAGGCACGGCGTCCTGTGGTGCTACGGCAGCAAGGTCTATGACCTGTCGAACAAGGATGACCGTTTCCGCACGGGGCTCGACGCCCTGATCGGCGAGCGCGAGGTCGACGAGCTGCGCGACAACGTCAAGCGGACGTTGCGCGCGAACGCCGCGTCGGGCCGGCCGCACGGCATCACTCCGTACGGATATCGCCGCGTGTACGACCCACAAACGGGCGCTTTTGTCGCGGTCGAAAAGGACCCGCAGCAGGGCCCCATCGTCAAGGAAATCTGCAAGCGCGTCGCGAACGGTGAGCCATACAAGGCCATCGCTGCCGACCTCAATAAGCGGGGTGTTCCGGCGCCGGCGCTGCGTTGGACTAAGGGCATGGTCGTTCGCCTGTCGCACCACGAGCCGAGCGAGCCCGAATACCTGCCTCTGTGGCGCGAGACACTTGAGCGGCTCGCCCTCGGCGAGGATCAGCTCGCTATTGCCCGCGACTACAACGAGCGGGGTGAGCCGCTGATTGCTGCGGTCTGGCACGGTGCGACGATCAAGGACTACGCAACCGATGTTCGGTACACCGGCGCTCGCACTCACCATGGGCAGGTGACGAACGAGGCTGCGTGGCCCGAGATCGTGCCGAAGCGCCTTTTCGTCAAGTGCCAGTCGGTCATCAATGCGCGTGGCAGCAAGTCGACGAACTCTCGCCCGGGCATGGCGCGGTATCTGCTCTCCGGAATCATGGGTTGTTCTTCGTGCCGTGTTCCGGTCGTGTCGAATCCGACGGACTACGGCATGAACTACCAGTGCAAGCAGCCGGGAAAGAACGGCGCGAAGGGTTACCACGTCAGCGGGAAGCAGGCGCCCATCGACGAGTACGTGCGCGGCGAGCTGTTCAACTGGATCGCCTCGCCGGCGTTCGTCGAGGCGTACACCAAGGGCGACGAGGAGTTGCAGAAAAGGATCGCGGAGGCCGAGGCCGAGGCGACGTTGCTCAAGGGGCGGTTGCAGGAGTTCCGCGACAAGGCCATCACCGGCGGGCTGTCCGCGGATAGCCTCGCCGCAGTCGAGGCCGGCCTGACGCCGAAGATCAACGAGGCTGAGAAGGTGGCGAAGTCGTTGCGCGCTCCGGACGTTGTCGCGGACCTTGCCGGCGCAGCCTCGCGCAAGGAGATCGAGGCGGCGTGGCAGCAACTCACCGTCGCGCAGCAGCGCTTGATCGTCGAGTCGCTGCTCGATGTCACGCTGCATCCCGTCGGCAAGGGTCGTCACAGCCGTGCAGGGGTGGAGATTTCTTCGTACGTCTCGGTGGTTCGTAAGTCGCTGCGGCCGGCTGTGACGGATCAGAAGCAGCTCGCTAAGGCGGCGTGAGGTTAGAACGCCGGAAGGGCCGCACAGCGCGTGCTGTGCGGCCCTCGTCGTCTTCTAGCGGTTGTTCTCGTCCTCGGTGGGGCGTGGGGTTCTCGCCTCGTCGTCACGGCCCGAGTGGGGGGCAAGGCCGTTCAGTGCTCGTTGCAGGCCGGCCGCCCCTGTGGGGGATATGTGGCGCCGGTCCAAGTCGATGGTGAGTCCGTCCTCGGTTGCGCGGACGACTGCGACGGCTCCTGTGTCGAGATGGGTGCGGGTGACGCGGATCAAGTGTTGCCCCCTTGTTGCCATGACGGGACCTTGACTCGAACATATGCGCGAGTCAAAGGCCCGGACCACCATACTCCGGTCAACACCCCAGGTCACGCCCCTTTGACAGCGGGTGATCTTCTAGTTAGACGTCTCACCGCCCTCGGAAAGTTCCGGCGGTAGGTCCCCGGCGGCGTACCGCCTGAGTAGCTGCTCGACCTTCGGCATGTCCGCGCGCTTCATGCCCGGCGCATGCACGACGACGACTGTCGCATCGTCGCCACTGGCCTCGAACGGATCGTCGGCGACGAGGCCGCAGTACTGCTGAGACGCAGCCGTGCGCACATCCCGCTCGGTGACCTCGACGGCCGACATGATCGCCGCGGCGACCGCGCCGACGACTCCCGGCTCAAGCATGATCAGTTTGTCTTGCGCGATCCGGTGCAGGGTTGTGTACCCCACCTGTACCCCCGTCTCTGGGTCGACCGCCCGCTCGGCGAGCTTGCGGTACGAAAGCCCTGTCTTGTTGGCGGCACGTAGGAGATCCCCGAAGGGGGTGCCGTAGGGGGTGCCGGTCTCCGACACGCTGTCACTCCCGTTCTTGTTGCAAAACTCGAACAGTCTCATCTAATCGCACATCACCCCGCGTGGCCACGCCACCAATCGCGTTGACGTGCGCTTTCGCGCCTCGTACGGTTGCCGTGTTCGATATCTGCAACAGCCTCAAGGGCGCTATGCCTTGCTTTGCGCCCTTGGCTGTTCGATTTGTGGAACAGAACGGAGGGGGAGCCGTGACCAACCACGAGGCACACACCGAGCCGCACGAGGACACCGTGCCGAGCGAGGACACCGAGCCGAGCGTCGAGCAGATCGACTTGATTCGGCGAGTCCTCGCCCCTCACATCCACCGGGCGCGTGCTGAGCGCACCGAGCACCAGTCCGCAGCGTGAGGAGAGAGCAGCACGTGAGCAGCGTCGAGTTTGTCGGCCCGCCGCCCAAGCAGCGCAACACCAAGCACGCGCGCATAGCCGGCGAGCTGCGCGCACACCCCAACGTGTGGGGTGTCGTGCGCAAGCCCAACAGCATCACCCGCGCGGCGTCCGCGGCACAGGCCATTCGGAACGCCCGCCTCAATGCCTATGCCCCCGCGGGATCGTTCGAGGCTGTCGCCCGCACGGTTACCGAGGGCGGCGCCGTCGAGTACCGCGTCTACGCCCGATACATCGGGACGAGCAAGTGACCAGCGCGCCGGCACAACCGGCCACCGTGACACCTACCGGCGTAGTTGTTGCCCCGCCGAATCTCGACCGTGAGCAATGGCTCACCGTGCGGCGTACGGGAGTTGGCGGCTCGGAAGTCGCCGCGGTACTCGGCATGAGCAAGTACACCTCGGCACACGAGGTCTACCTCGACAAGCGGGGCGAGCTGCCGCTCGACCGTCCCCAGCACCCGGACCTCGCCGAGGCTGCGTTCTGGGGACTGGCACACGAGCCGACCATCGCCCGCGTGTTCTCCGAGCGCTCCGGCCTCGCCGTCGTCGAGGGCCCGGGGACGCTCACGCACGTCGAGCGCCGTTGGATGCTCGCCAACGTCGACCGGTACGTGCTCGACGAGGACGCGCAGCCGTCCAGCCTCTTGGAGATCAAGACGCGCTCGGCCTATCAGCTCGACGAGTGGCTCGACAGCGTGCCGGACGGGCCCGCCCTTCAAACGCACTGGTACCTCGCCGTCACCGGCTACTCGCACGCGCACGTCGCCGCGCTGCTCGGCGGTAACCGGCTGCTGATTCACCGCGTCGAACGCGACGAGGCCCTCGTCGAGCACCTCGTCGCCCTCGTCGGCGAGTTCTGGCAGGGAGTGCTCGACGGCACCCCGCCGCCGGTCGATGGGTCCGAGGCGACCGAGGAACTGCTCGGCCACCTCTACAAGGTCAAGGCCGATGCCGTGACCGTCGCCGACCCGTCCGAGGTCGGGCCGCTGCTGGAACGCCGGCGCGAGCTCAAGGCCCGCGAGGCGAGGACCGCCGACGAGCTGCGCGAGGTCGACAACCGCTTGAAGGCGGTCGCCGGCGAGGCCGAGATCGTCAAGACGCAGGGCGCCGTCGCCTTCACGTGGAAGCAGAACGGCCCGCTCGCGACGAAACGGTTCTCCGCCGCGCACCCGGACCTCGCACAGCAGTACACGCACCGCGTCGACGCGCTCGATACCAAGCGCCTCGCCGCCGAGCACCCCGACGAGTTCCGGGCGCACCGCGCCCGACGCCTCGTCGTCCCGAAGGAGTCCGCAGCGTGAGCACCAACCTTGCCGAGCGCGTCGCCAACAAGCGCACCCGGTCACACTCCCCCGCCGTCCAGCCCAACCGCCCCGCGCAGCCGGCGACGCTCGTGCAGTTCGTGCAGCAGATGCGCCCGGAGATCGAGCGCGCGCTGCCCGCGCACCTCGGCGGCGCCGACCGGATCGCGCGCATCGCGCTTACCGAGCTGCGCAGGGTCGAGCACCTCGCCGAGTGCACGCAAGAGTCGTTCGCCGGCGCGCTGATGACCTGCTCGGCGCTCGGCCTCGAACCGGGCGGCGTGTCCGGCGAGGCGTACCTGCTGCCGTTCTGGAACAAGAAGGTTCGGGCGTACGAGGTACAGCTCGTCATCGGCTATCAGGGCATGATCAAGCTGTTTTGGCAGCACCCGCTCGCGGCCGGCCTCGACGCACACACGGTGTACGAGGGCGACGAGTTCGAGTACGAGTACGGCCTCGAACCGAAGTTGACGCACCGGCCGGCGCGCGGCTCGGCCAAGGGACGGGCGACGGACTACTACGCCGTTGCGCGCCTGTCGAACGGCGGTAGCGCGTTCGTCGTGCTCGACGTCGACGACATCGAGACGATTCGGAAGCGCAGCAAGGCCAAGGACTTTGGGCCGTGGTCGACGGACTACGACGCGATGGCCCGCAAGACCGCCATTCGGCAACTCTTCAAGATCATTCCGAAGAGTGCCGAGCTCGCTCGGGCGGTCGCGCACGACGAGACCGTGCGGCGTGATGCGTCGCCCGAGGGGCTCGACGTGCCCGGGGACTACATCGAGGGTGAGACTGTGCCGCAGCCGGCCCCGCAGGGCGCCGAGCAGGCCACGGTCGAGGACGTGCCCTCGCAGTTCTCCGGATGGCCCGAGGCCGCCGAGCCAGCCGCGGCAGACGCCGCGCAGTGAGCCACGGGCCCGCCGTCCCGACCCGTTGTGGGCATTGGGACGGCGCCGCCGGCCGCCACTGTCGCGCCGTCGACGGCGTGCGCCACTACCTCACCGGCCACCGCTGCCCCGCCCATACTCCCTCCGCCCTCGCCGGCCGCCCCGAGGCCCCCGGCTCACCAACACCCGTAAGGAGAAGGACAGTTGAGCCGCGCCGCGACGGATTGGGTATGGGACCGCGCCACCGCCCGAGGTACCGCTCGAACAGTGCTGCTCGCCATCGCTGACAGGGCGAACGCCGACGCCATCGCCTACGCCGGTACGGCGATGCTCGTGCAGCGCACCCGCGCCGCCCGTTCGACCGTGCGGGACGCCGTCGACGCGCTGCTCGACTCGGGCGAGCTCGCCGTCGTCGAGGACGTCACCGGGCCCCGCGGGGAGACCGTTTACCGTCTGCCGCTCGTCGACGCGGAGGGGGCCGGAAATCGGCCCGGGCCGGATTCCGACCCGGGCCGAGGATCGGCCCCCCGGGGGCCGGAATCCGGTACGGAGGGGGGCCGGAATCCGGCCCGAGGGGGAGCAGAAACCGGCCCCCAGAACAAGAAGAACAAGAGAGAACAGGAAGCACAGCAGCAGCCGCGCGCGAACACCCCCGCTCGGTCCCCGCTGATTCCCGAACTGCACCCGCTCGGCGACGCCCTCGCCGCCGCCGGCGTCGCCGTCCGCTGGACGCTCGGCCTCGGCGAGCAGCGCGACGTCTGGCGCCTCGTCCAGCAGCACGGCGTCGAGGCCCTCGTCGAGCTCGCCGCCCGCCGCACCCAACCGGGCACCGAGCCGAAACCGGCCCGCTACTGGCTGCGCGTGTGGGGCGACCTCGACCGCGCACCGTCCGCTCGCCCCGGCCCCAACGTCGTGCCGCTGCGCTCGCCGGCGCCCGCCGCCTACACGGACAACCTCGCCGCCGGCCTCGCCCTGCTGAAAGCCCAAAAGGAGGGCACCCCGTGATCGACGAACACATCGCCGCCCTACTCGCCTACGCCGGCCGGCTCGACTCCCGCGTGCGCCGCGCCCTCGCCGACCCGCAGCAGTCCGCCCGCACCATCGCCGATTGGACGGCCGCCCTCGCCGAGGTCCCCGCCACCCTGCCCGACACCGGTTGGGATGCCTCGCAGGCCGTGCGCCGCTACTACGAGCAGCGCGCCGGCGACCGGTCCGCGCAGTTCCGCGCTGTCGAGCCGCACGACGTGCTCGCCGCATGGGCACCGCACCGCGGCGAGCTCATGAACCGGCACACCGACCCCGTACCGGCCGCGGACCCCGACGATCCGCAAGCATGGCGCGAGGAACTGCTCGGCACCCGAGCCGCGGTCGCCCACGGACACACCCCACCGGCGCAGTACCGCGCTGAGATCAACTCGACGGGGCAGAAACGTCTCGCCGCCCTCATGTCGGGAGTCGGCAACGGGCCGCGTCGCTACATGCCCGAGCACGTCGCCCGCGACCTCGCCCCCTACCGGCCGGCCCGGGCCCACCGCGAGGCGATCGTCGCCGAGGGCATCCCCGACCCGCTCGGCGTCCGCTGCCCGCACTGCCACGCGCAGCCCGACCAGCCGTGCCAGAGCGGATACCGGCGCAACGGCAAGGGCCGCCGCGCCCTGTCCGGCGTTCACCCCTCGCGCATCGAGTCCCTGATCGCCCAACTCGACCCCACCGACGACGAGCAGGCCGAGGCCGAGCAGGTCCGCCTCGCCCGCCTCATGTGCCAGCCACCCGCCCCGCGCGAGAGCCGCGCCCGCCACACCTCGGGAGGACACCGCCGATGACTCCCGCAGCCGCACGCGCAGTGATCGCAGCCCACTTGACCGACGCCCTCGACGTGCACCCCCACCTCGCCACACTCACCGCGGCCGAGCTGCTCGACCGCCTCGCCATCGAGGGATGGGAGATCAACACCACCCGGCACGCGCGACCGGTCGCGCCTCGCGCGCGGGAGACCCGCGGCGCTCGGCGCCTCGTCGCTCGCCTCACTCGCCGTACCCATACGAACGGAGAACCGACCCCGTGAACACCCAACTCGTCGCCGCGCTCGTCGTGCTGCTCGTCGTCGCCTCGGGCGTACCGCTCGGCCGGCTCGCCTGTCGACGAGACCCCGGGCCGTTGCGACGACACCCGGCTGATACCGGCGGCGCCTGCCCGCCGCACTGCACCACCTGCACCGCACTGAACGAGGGGGAAGCACGATGAACACCCGTACCCGCACCGATTCCCGTCGAGGCCGCCGCGAGCAGCGCGAGGTCGAGCGCGACGCCCGCCGCTCTCGTCTGCGCGTGCTGCTCGCCCGTGCCGACCGGGGCGTTCTCACTCCCGAGGAATCCGCCCTACTGCGCGGCGACGTCGAGGCCGAGATCACCGAGTGCGACACGCACCGCCGTAGCGCCGGCGGACAGCAGGCAGCAGCGATGCGCCTGCACACCCGGATCGAGGCCGCCGAGCAGTGCATCGCCGAGACCGAGGCCGAGCGCGACCGGTACGCCGCCGAGGCCGAGGCCCTGCGCCCGCACGCCGCCGAGGAGGGGCGCCGATGAACTACGCCACCGCCGTACACGAGACCGTCGCCGCCCTGCGTTCCATCCGCGAGCAGTGGGCCGCGCTGCTGCTCGCCATCGAGGCCCCGCCCTCGGACGTCTGGCCACCGCGGCAGCTCGCGCACACGATGCGGGCCGTCGACGACGAGCAGCTCGTCGTCGAGGACCGGGCGCCGCTCGTGCTGCGCGAGCACCCCGCACCGGCCAACCTCGACGCGCTCGACGCTGGCCTCGCCATCGAGCGGCAGGTGTTCGCCCTCGCCGACACCCTCGCCGCCGCTGTCCAGCACGCGAGCCACGGCGACCCGCGCCGATGGGACTACCAACACCCGGGCGCAGCAGACGCACGGGGCGCGGCCGGCTCGCGTGCGCATGGCCTGCACTTCGCGTGCGTGTGGGTCGAGGGGCGCGTGCTCGACGAGGACACCGAGCCCGAGCAGCAGCTCGACGGCTCCCTCGCCGCGCCGCCGTTCGCCCCTCTGCCCTCGCATCTGCTGCACGAGGCACGGCGTACCGCGCGCCTCGCCGAGGGCCGGCTGCTGCGGACTCTCGGCCTCGACCAGCGCACCACGCCCGTGCCCGATCGGCCGTGCCCGTGGTGCGGCGGCGAGCTCACCCTGCACACCGACCCGGACGAGGCGCCGAGGGTGACCTGCTCGACCGGCGAGGACTGCACGGCGCCCGTGCCGCTCGACGACCGCGGGCGGCGCGTGTGGGGGTGGGGCGATCTTGTCGCCCTCGTCGGCGCGCTCGCCGCCGCCGAGAAAGCATCCGAACAGGCTTGCGCCGTTATCGGTTCGTGACCTAATGTTGGGGGCGCCTCCGGCGTGCCCGGAAACCTCGGCCCCCTCGCTCGTCCGCCCCGCCACATCCCCCCCGTGGCGGGGCGGACGCATGTCCGCCGGGAGGTGAGCGCATGGCCGAGCCGATCACCGCCCGCGACCGCGAGGCCGTGCGCCGCCTGCACGCTGAGGGCAAGTCGCGTAATCACATCGCGAGGACGATCGGGCGCAGCGCCGCCACCGTGAGCAAGATCGCCCGCGCCGAGGGACTCACGTTCTCCGGTGGCGCTCGCGTCGCAGCAGCCACCGAGGCCCGACGAGCAGACGCCGCCGCACGGCGCGAGCAGCTCGCCGACGAGGCCCTCGACGGTGCCCTCGGCCAAGTCGTCAAGACCACCGGCGCCGAGTCCGCACGCGATGCCCGCGACCACGCCACCGCCGCCCGCGCCCTAACCGAGGTACATGCCCGAGTCGCCGAGCTCGCCCGCCAGACCGGCACCGGGAGCAGCGGCGGCGCGATGCTCGACCGCCTCGCCGACGTCCTGCTCGGACCGACCGGGGGTGACGGACAGGGGGTGTGATGGCTACGCCTCTCCCCCTGTCCGACAAGCAGCTCGCATCCATCCGCGGCGCCACGGCCCGTATCAACATCTGGCATGGCAGCGTGCGGTCGGGAAAGACGATCGCGAGCCTTGTCTGCTTCCTGCTCATGGTCCGCAGGGCGCCGGCCTCGGGCCTAATCGTCATCGTCGGGCGCAGTCTGCAAACGATCGAACGCAACTGCCTCGACGTCCTGCAAGACCCGACCCTGTTCGGCGACCTCGCCGCCGAGGTACGCCACACCCGCGGTGCCACAACCGCCGTGATCCTCGGGCGCGTTGTGCACCTCGTCGGCGCAGCAGACGCACGAGCCGAGGGCCGACTGCGCGGCATGACGGCCGCCCTCGCCTACGCCGACGAGGTCACGCTGTTGCCCGCGGCGTTCTTCCGGCAGTTGCTCGCCCGCCTGTCTGTGCCCGGGGCGAAGCTGATCGGCACCACGAACCCCGACTCGCCCCGGCATTGGCTGCGGACCGACTACCTCGACCGGGCCGGCGAGCTCGACCTCGCCGAGTTTCACTTTCAGCTCGCCGACAACCCGAGTCTTTCCGAGGCGTACGTCGCCGCCCTCGCCGCCGAGTTCACCGACCTGTGGCGCCGGCGCATGATCCTGGGCGAGTGGGTTGTCGCCGAGGGCGCGATCTACGACGCGTACGACGAGCAGCGGCACGTCGTCGACGAGCTACCGGCGATGCGCCGCTACTGGCTCGGCGTCGACTACGGCACGAGCAACCCGTTCTCGGCGATCCTGCTCGGCCTCGGCGACGACGGCCGCCTGTACGCAGTGAACGAGTGGCGCCACGACTCCCGCGCAGCCCATCGACAGATGACCGACGCCGAGTACAGCCGCGCCGTGCGCGGGTGGCTCGACGAGCTCGACGTCGTCCCCGAGTGGACGTTCATCGACCCGAGCGCGGCGAGCTACTCAACACAGCTTTGGGCCGACGGACACCCGGGCGTGACACGCGCCGTGAACGAGGTGATCGACGGTATCCGTAGCGTCTCGGTCGCCCTCGACTCTGGGCTGCTGCGCATCCATCGCTCGTGCGCCGGCCTGCTCTCCGAGATCCCCAATTACGTGTGGTCCGAAGAGGCCGCCGCCCGCGGCGAGGACAAGCCCGTAAAGAAGAACGATCACTCGGTCGACGCCCTGCGCTACGTGATCCATTCGACCGCGCACGAGTGGCGAGGACTGCTCGCCCAAAGCGCATAGCTCCCCAACTATTGCCCCGCTGCCGCCTGTTGGCCTCGGGGCCTCGTCATGTGAGGGGACGCCCGTGCACTGGTCCGACAGATTCCTCGCGAGCACCGAGGCCGGCCCGGGCGGTTGCTGGCAGTGGACCGGCTACCTCATGCCGAACGGATACGCCCGCATCAGCGTCGACGGCGAGAGGCAGTACGCGCACCGCGTCGCGTACGAGGCGTTCGTCGCCCCCATCCCCGCCGGCCTCGTCATCGACCATCTGTGCCGCAACCGCGGATGCGTGAACCCCGACCACCTCGACGCCGTGACGCAACGCGTCAACGTACTGCGCGGTGAATCGCACGCCGCCGCTCGCGCCCGTCAGGTCGCGTGCATCCGAGGCCACCGGTTCGACCACGCCAACACCTACCGGGCCACCAACGGCACCCGGAAGTGCCGCAGGTGCCGAGCGAACGCGCGCAGCCGCGCCCGCAGCAGACAGGGGGTCACCTGTGCCGCTGCCTGACAGCAACGCCCCGTGGCCGCCGCCGCAGCTCGCCCCGCTATACCGCGAGCTGCACGTCGACGATGCTTGGTACTCCGGAGACCGAAAGAAGCTCGCCGAGGTCTACCAGCACCAGCAGCGACGCGAGGACGGCCGGCGTCGCCTATGGTCCCGCCACCGCCACCCGCAGCCCGGCAAGCGCGACACCCGCCTGCACATCCCGCTCGCCGGCGACATCGCCACCACGAGCGCCGATCTCCTATTCTCCGAACCGCCCACCTTCACCGTGCCCGACACCGGCGCGCAGGACCGCCTCGCCGAGCTCGTCGAGGCCGGCGGCATCGAGAACACCCTGCTCGAAGCGGCCGAGGTCGCCGCAGCCCTCGGCGGCGTCTTCCTGCGGATCACGTGGGATACCTCGCTTGCACCCCGCCCCCTGCTCACCGTCGTGCACGCAGACGCCGCCGTACCGCGCTTTCGCTGGGGGCAGTTGACCGACGTCACGTTCTGGCGCGAGCTCGCCTCGGACGGCTCGACCGTATGGCGCCACCTTGAACACCACGAGCCCGGGCGCATCCTGCACGGACTGTACGAGGGGACCGTCGACCGCCTCGGCCGGCGCGTGCCGCTCACTGAGCACCCCGAGGTCGCCGGCCTCGCCGACTCCCTCGGCCCCGATGGCGACGCGATCGAGACCGGCATACCCGAGCTCACCGCCGCATACGTCCCCAACATCCGGCCCAACCGCCGCCACCGTGGGAGCCCGTTCGGACGCTCGGACTACGCCGCGCCCCTGCATGACCTCATGGACGCACTCGACGAGACATGGTCGTCGTGGCTGCGCGACATCAGACTCGGCAGGGCGCGGCTGATCATCCCCGACGGATACCTACGCGATCACGGGCCCGGACGGGGCGCCTCGTTCGACGACGACCGCGAAATCTGGCAGGGCCTGAACATCCCGCCCACCGAGGGCGGAGGAATCACCCTGTCGCAGTTCGCGATCAGGGTCGCCGAGCACCAGTCGACCGCCGACTCGCTCGTGCAGCAGGCCGTACGCTCCGCCGGCTACTCCGCGCAGAGCTTCGGACTCGGCGACCAGGGCGCCGCCGTCACCGCGACCGAGGTCACCGCCCGCGAGCGCCGCTCGATGATCACGCGTGACAAGAAGTCGCGTTACTGGCGCCCGGCCCTCGCGCACGTCCTGCTCGTCATGCTGCGACTCGACCGGGCGATGTTCACCCCGGGCCTTGTCGTCGACCGGCCGCGCGTCACCTTCGGCGACGGCGTGAGCGAGGACCCGCAATCGGTCGCACAGACCCTGTCGCTTCTCCAGCAGGCGCAGGCCGTGAGCACCGACACGAAGGTGCGCGCGCTGCACCCCGATTGGGACGACACCGCCGTACGGGCCGAGGTCGACCGCATCTTGACCGAGACCGGCGCAGCAGTGCCCGACCCGATGCAGGCCGGCGCCCTCGACTGAGTTCACGAGGGGGCGCCGTGCCGATCCACCCCGGAATGGTCGAGGACCTCTCGGCCGGCGTCCGCGATCTGTACGCGGACGCCGAGCAGCGGCTGCTCGGCGTCGTGGCACGGCAGCTCGCCGACGGGTTCGAGGCCCCGGGGTGGGCAACCAACAAGCTGCGCGACATACAGGCCCTACGCCGCGGCGCGCAGGGAGTTGTCGACGCTCTCGGCTCGGCAATGCAACTCGACGTGTTCGACGTCGTCGCCGAGGCGTACAACACCGGGGCCCGCGCCGGACTGGCCGAGCTCGGCGCCCTGCACGACAACGATCTGCGCCGCCTCGCCGACACCACGCCCAACACCCGCGCCGTTGACCGGCTCGCGCAGGAAACCGTCGACCTCGTCACCGCCACGCACCGCGGCATTCTCCGCGGCGTCGAGGACGGATACCGGCAGGTGATCGCCGAGGTAACGGCAACGCCGCTGCTCGGCATCGACACCCGCCGGCAGGCGACACAGCGGGCAATGGAGCGATTCGCCGACCGCGGACTGCGCACGTTCGTCGACCGGGGCGGGCGCGCGTGGCAGATGACGAGCTACGCCGAGATGGCCGTACGCACGGCGACCGGCCGCGCCGCGGTCGAGGCGCACGGCGACAAGCTGCGCGCCGCCGGCCTCGACCTCGTCATCGTCAGCAACGCCCCGCACGAGTGCCCCATCTGCGCCCCCTACGAGGGCAAGGTGCTGTCCCTCGACGGCCCGGGCGGCGCCCGCACTGTCGAGACCGAGCACGCCACCGAGGACGAGCGCACCGTGCGCGTGCACATCGCCGGCAGCGTCGACGAGGCGCGGCAGCACGGATTCCAGCACCCCAATTGCAGACACAGCCTGTCGGCATACCTGCCCGGGGTCACCCGCACACCGGTCGAGGCGTCCGAGGACCCCGACGGATACGAGGCCACACAGAAGCAGCGCGCCATCGAGCGCGGCATACGCAAGTGGAAGAACCGCGCCGCCTCGGCCGTGACACCCGAGGCCAAACGGATCGCCGAGGCCAAGGTGCGCCAGTGGCAGGCCAAGCAGCGCGAGCACCTGCGCCAACACCCCGAGCTCATCCGCCGGCGCGAGCGCGAGCAGCCCGGCGCAAGCAACCTCCCCCCGACCAGCGGCACCGCCGGCCGCCCCGGTACGCCGAGTGGCCCGGGGTCGGACCCGTTCGAGGCCGCGCGCGTCCGCTCGGGAGACGAGCGCACGCTGCCCGAGATGACCGACGAGCAGCTCGGCGCCGCGATCCGGCCCGGAGTGCTCGACGAGCGCGACCTCGACCGCATCCGCGGCGAAGGCGACCGGCGCGACGAGCAGGCCCTGCTCGACCGCATCCGCCCGAGCGGCCGGCTCGTCGACAACCTCGCCGAGTTCAGCGACGGCGAGCTCGCCCGCGTTTCTACCCACCTCGGCGACGACGACATGCTGCGCGTCATGGCCGAGGCCGACCGGCGCGACCTCGACGCCGCACTGCCCGGGGCACGACGCGACCTCGTCGGCATGTCCGAGCAGGACCTCGCCGCCCGCGCCCGGCACGTCGAGGACGACCGGCCAGCGATCGGCGCCGAGATCCACCGCCGGCGACTGCTCGGCGAGGTGTTCCCCGGCGGTCGCCTCGCCCGCGATCTGTCCGCCATCGGCGACGACGTCCTCGGTTGGGCCGTGCGCTATGCCTCGCCCGAAGATGCGGCGCGCATCGCCGACGAGCTCGACGCGCGATATCCGCCCGCCCCGATGCCGGAAGCGGCCGGCGCCCACACCGTCGAGGGACAGCTCGCCGACCGCGCCGCCATCGACGAGGCCCTCGCGCCGGCCGCCGAGCCGGACGCGTGGAACGGCCTTTCCGTCGACTGGTACGCCGGCATGTCCAGCACCGAACGATGGATCGCCGAGCGCGAGTACGCCGACATGCAGCAGCGCACCGCCTACACCCGTGCCGAGATTCGCGAGATGTACGGCGAGCACGTCTATGCGCAGGCCCTCGCCGCTGAGGATGCAACCAACGGCTACATGCTCACCAAGGCCGCGCAGCTCGCCGGCGTCGATCCGGTCTCTCTGTTCTCCGGTCCCGCGCACGTGGCCTACGCGCGTGCCTCGGAGGAGCTCAAGCGCTGGTGGATGGATAACCCCCGCCTCACGTTGGCGGAGTACGAGGAGATGGTCACCGGGCAGCGCAGCAGCGCCGCCGAGACCGCCCGCCGTTCTGGCACCGCGCAGCAGAACCGGCTCTAGGGGGTGGCAGTGGGACATCGAGGCGACCTCGTTCGCGCATTGCGCGCCGGCATCGACGCCGGCCGCGCCGCTTCCCCCGTGAGCGCGTGCCCCTACCCCCGCGGCGACCTGCGCCGCTCGGCGTGGGTGCGCGGCTACGCCAAGGCGCGAGCGCTCACGGCCGCCGCAGACACCGGCAGCGGGTAGACCGCTCTCCTTCCTCTCCCATCGGGCCCGCCCTCGGCGGGCCTTTCCCTTTTCGCACCATCCCGGAGGCACGCCCGTATGCCCGAGCACTCCCTCGACGAGACCCTGCCCGCCCACCCGCGAACCGGCGAGGTCGCCCTCGGCTTCCGTCGCGACGGACGCCCGATCTGGCCCATCAAGGGCGGCTCGGGCGAGGGCGGCGACCCTGCCCCGGCCGGCGACCCGAACACCCCGCCGGCGGGCGACCCGGCCCCCGCCCCGAACCCTGACCCGGGCGCCCCGTCGGCCCCGGACCCGGGCGCCGCGCAGCAGCTCGCCGAGGCCACGACCCGAGCCGAGCAGGCCGCCACCGAGCGCGACGAGCTGCGCGCCGCGCTCGACGCGGTGAATAAGGCGCTCAACCCCGACGCCGAGGGCGAGCAGGACCCGACCAAGCTCGCCGCCGCGGTCGCCGACCGCGACAAGCAGCTCGCCGACTCGGCCACCGAACTACGCACGGCACGCGTCGAGCTCGCCGCCTACAAGGCCGCCGGCGAGCAGGGCGCCCGGGCCGACCGGCTGCATCCTTGA